>NZ_CP017600.1 GCF_001767235.1 Moorena producens PAL-8-15-08-1 | reverse complement strand
TTTTAGGGGTATAGAAAAAGCTCTTAAAGTGGACTTTGGGGTGGTAATCTGCTGTGATTCTGGAACAAGGGAATATGATGGGTCATTCGTCCGATTAAGCGATTCGGCAAAACTTCCGCTGCGCGATGGGCAAAACCACGCCAAAAGCGATCGCGAAGAAGTCGAAAAATACTTCAACTCACCCTTTGTCCACAAGGAGGAACATGGGAAATATCAGGGAATGTCCCATCAGGAGGAAGACAATGGAGTATGAACGGATTTTCGTGATAATGGCAGATTCGGAGAATGACCCTTGCCCCTAATTATACCCATGTATATTTATTAATTTAAAAATAAGTTTACTAAGAAATATTTCAAACTTATCCTATTCGCTTGCTTTGTAGAATATAATTATCACATCTAAATTTAAAACATAATAAAAACCCCATCCTTACACTCTTTTACCAAAGAAAGGACGGGGTAACACTACAAAATAAATATTTATCTATGTCGAATTCTACTACAAAAAGTTCGATAGGACTTCTATCGGATGAAATAATTCCAAATAACGTATTAAAACAGCATTATCGAGAATGGCAGCATTCAGCCGTTAATCACCACATCATCGCACTGAATGTTGTTTCTTGCAGTGACAATGAGGCTTTCGACTATCTTGTATACTCGGATAACATTCCCCGGCGCAATGATGGCAGAATTCGTGACCACATTCTCAAACGTTATGGCCACATTGAGCACGGTGGCTGGTGGTGCTCAGGCATTGATCTACTCACTGGAGAACTAGCTCTTTGGGGGTGCTTTAAACCGGACAAGCCGCGACGAAACCAGGATAAGCGTGACAAACGCATCAAATACGAGCACCCACCCAAAGAGCCTACGTCAGTGTTTGCCCTCCAGATTCCCTTAGCTCTGGGACAACACATCGCCAGTAAGTATGAGTGTGAGCCAAATTTTCTCAATGCAAATGGATGTAACTGGTTTTGGCAATGGGTGATCGACAACCCACAAGTCCCAATAGTCATTACCGAAGGTGCCAAGAAAGCGGGGGCATTACTCAGTGCTGGGTATGTGGCGATCGCAGTCCCAGGAGTCAACAGTGGTTATCGGGTCAGTTACGAGCATGGGCAAAAGAAACGAGAGCTTATCCCAGAGCTTGATGTATTGGCGACACCAGGCAGAACATTTTATCTCGCATTCGACCAGGACGAAAAACCAAAGACCATCACTATGGTCAATATTGCCCAAGAGCGACTGGGTAGATTACTGGCTGAGAACAATACTGAAGTTAAAATTATCAACTGGAACCCAAAGGACGGGAAAGGCTGCGATGATTTGATAGTCAATTATGGTCAGCAAGCTTTCGACCAGGCTATTGATAACGCTTTACTTTTGGATATTTGGAAAGCCAGACAGTTTCGCCAACTAACCCATCTTCCAAATACTCACCTCAATCGACGTTTTCTCGGAGAATTAATTATCCCTGAATCATGCAAACTCATTGGAATCAAGTCCCCAAAAGGGACAGGAAAAACAGAATCCCTTGTCCCGCTAGTAGCAGAAGCAATACGTAATGGACAGCCGATTCTAGTCATCACTCACCGGATACAACTAACTAAAGCTCTTTGTCAACGTTTTGGCATAAATTACATCACCGACGTTAGAAAATCAGTGGAAGGAGCACTATTTGGATACGGTCTTTGTATTGATTCTCTTCACATCAAGTCCCAAGCCAAATTTAAAGCTGAAGATTGGGAGGGGTGTTTAGTGATTCTTGATGAAGCTGAGCAGGTACTTTGGCATATGCTCAACTCTTCAACCTGTCAAAAACATCGAGTTCCCATACTCAAGTCTTTCAAGACATTAATCCAAGGAGCAGCTCAGGTTATAGCTGCTGATGCAGACCTAAGCAATGTAACCATTGATTACCTCAAAACGTTGACGGGAACCGAACCGTTTATCATTCGTAACGATTATAAATTCGATGGCTGGACTGTTTATCGCTATCCAAAACCAGAGACTTTGGTAAAAAATCTGGAGAAAGAAATATTGCAGGGTGGGAAACCCTTTGTGTGCTTGTCAGCCCAGAAAGATAAATCCATGTGGAGCACGCAAAACTTAGAGAATCATCTGCGAGAGCTATTCCCAAATAAGAAAATCCTAAGGATAGATTCTGAGAGTGTAGCAGACCCAAATCATGAAGCATTTGGCTCAATCACCAAGCTGAATGAAATCCTATCAAATTATGACATTGTTATTACATCACCCTCTATTGAAACTGGGGTGAGTATCGATGTGAAAAAACATTTCACATCAGTATGGGGTATAGCCCAAGGTGTTCAGTCCGAGAGTAGCGTCAGACAATCCTTAGCCAGACTCCGGGAACCAGTTGACAGACATTTGTATGTTGCTCCTCATGGACTGGGAAAAGTTGGTAACGGTTCTATTTCCTATAGATTGTTGATAACTAGTCAGAATGCCATGCTGAGAGCTAATCTCCAATTTCTACGGCAAGCCGACTTACCCGAACTTAAGTCAGTCTCTGACATTGACGAGTTAGATAACTTTCAACCTGAGGCGTTGAGATGTTGGTCAAAGATGGCGACAAGACACAATGCCGGATTAATTGAATATGATGAACAAATTTTTGCAGAGATAGAAGCAGAGGGACATAAGATAATTTCAGTTGAACCAAGCGACGATAGTGACCAAGTAATCAGAGAATCCCTCAAAGACTGTAGAGATAGAAGCTACTTAGCCTCAAGGGAAGCCATTTCCAACGTTCAGTCATTTATTAATGAATCACAGTATCTAGCTTGCAAAGACAAACAAGCCAAAACCAAAGAAGAAAGGCACCAAGAAAGAAACTGGGAGATGCTTAAGCGTTGGGGGGACGTTACTCCTGAATTACTAGAACTGGACGACAAAGGGCATTTCTCCAGATTTAGACTTCTTTATGATCTAACTTTAGGACGTTCTTACGTTGTCAAGAAGAGTAAAGAAAGCGCCCAGTCCCAAATAGAACAAGGGGGGCTATTTCCTCCAGATTTCAACCGCTCTCAAAAAGGATTAAAGATTAAGGCGTTTGAGATTCTCGGTATCAAAGAGTTGGTTCAGTCTAATCGAGAGTTGAAAAACTCTGATGCTGATCTAATCGAACTTCACCGAAAAATTCAAACTCCCATAATTAGGCGGCAGTTAAATGCAATCGGTCTTGGCCATTTCAAAGTAACAGACACTCCCATACAAATACTCAAGAAATTACTAAGCAATCTAGGTCTAAGTTTAGATCGGATTGGGAGGGAAACCAGACGAGGCGTCAGGCACTGGATTTACAGACTTCGTGACTGGGGTGAACGGCAAAGCCTATTCGCTTACTGGTACCAGAAAGATGAAGAAAAGCAGCAACTGGCTGTGGATCACAAAAATGTGTCCACGTCTGGTAAAGATCAAAAAGATACATCCCATCTAGACACTATTACGGAAGACAAACCGAGAGCCGTAGTAACAGAAGTAATCTCGAAACTAGAGAGGCTAGTAAAAGCCGCCCCAGAGTTATTAAAAGGCTTGGTCAAATCCTATGTTCATTCCTCGTGGTGGAACGAAATCAGGGATGAAGTTTGGGTTAATGCTCCTGTGGAAATCAGACAAGTCATTAATCGGTTTGATTTCGTCTAACTATCACTAGGGAAGAATTAGAAGGTTGCGTACGCAATACCACCAAAATCAATGTATGGAATTAGTAAAAAGCGAAAGCGATATAAGCAATATGAACTTTTTGATCTCAAGCAGTATGAGGTCAAGCATGATTCTGATCTGAGTCCATGTGAAGCCCGCCCTAGCACTGGGGAAGAATTAAAGCGAGGAGGCTCGCGTACGCAATACCATCAAGACCAATGTATGGACTCAGTGAATCCATCAGAATTATCAGAACCATCGGTTTGTTTGAAGGCATTGGGGGATTCCCCTATGCTGCCCAGCAAATTGGGGGATTCTTGTGGGAAGGATCCGTGGAAAACGACCCTTTTGCCATCAAGGTCCTTGAACGGAACTTTTGTCATGAGCTTTTCGGGGATATCAGGAGTTTCCACCCCAAGCCGGATGAGTATGATTTCATGGTTGGGGGGTTCCCCTGCACTGGTACATCCTCCGCTGGCGACAAAACTGGGCTTGACCATCCCGAGTCTTCCCTGTACACAGAATTCATCAGATGTGTTGTGGAAGGGCAGCCTTCCATGTTTTTACTGGAACAACCCGAAGGATTCCTCTACCGGGGCTACGACACATGGGTTGAAAAAGTATCAAAGATTGGATACGAAGTCTTGGATCCGATCATCCTTGGCTGCCACCAGATCGGCGGCAGCTATCGCAGAGTCCGAGTCTTTTCTCTGTCCTACGCTCCTGACAGGACGTGGAAAATCAGGCAGGGACGCTGGCAGCACCAAGTGCGAGCGCTGGTGGAAAGCTTCAGGCATTCTGCCGAGTGGCTCACAATTGAGCGTGCAGGCGATGCTATTGTTACACGGCTTCCCACCGGATTACCTGGAACCGGAGATGTTTGTCTCCACGCCCCCTACAAGCAAAAAGGAAGAAGAGAAGCTAGAAGACTTATCGGCCAGACAGTATCAGTCCCACAAGCAGCTCTCGCCCTCTCTGCGGCAAAATGGGTCTGGCAGCAAAGAAGGGACTGGGTATAGCGCTACCGATATTTCTCTAAAAAATCCTGGGGATGACTATAGTGCTACCGATATTTCTCTAAAAAATCCTGGGGATGACTATAGTGCTACAGCTTTTTCTCTAAAAAATTTGTCCATCGAGGAGCATAAGCAACTCTCTATTGTTGACTACTGTCATGAACATGCCATTGGTCAATTGGTTGCTTCCAAGGATGGGCGTATAGGGACAGTAATCCGAGCTGTTCCAGGAAATACCCTTCGTTTAGACGTTAAGTGGTGGTACGGAAACCAGTACAGCAGAATTCCGTTTAAGCAGGTAAAGCTGCTTGGACTGACTATAGAAGACCGCTTATGCTGCCGCCTCCCAGATGCTTCTAAGCAGCACGGTACCTTATACAAGTTCACCGCTAACCGCAGGGGGAAAGATGGTGTTATCCGCACCTATCCCCTGGTGGAAGGCGATCGCACCAGAGACTCCGATTGGTATTGGGGAATCAATATCAAGGTTCTGGTAAACCCCAAGAAGGGCTGGCAAAGTAAGAACTTTGGAGTTAAGCTCTCGAAGCTTCCTCTGGTTCGAGCTGCTCAGAGGGAGGGCAAAGACTATGTCTATATCGTTGAGAAAATCTTGGGGAAGAGTATCGATTTGTGCTGATTAGTGTTGTCGGCGGTCTAAGACGGAACCGTTCTGTTTTAGAGAAAAAACCAGTGGTGTAAGACGGAACGGTTCTGTTTTAGAGAAAAAACCAGTGGTGTAAGACGGAGCGGTTATGTTTTAGAGAAAAAATGAGTCTTCCCGGTGGTGTAAGACGGAGTGGTTATGTTTTAGAGAAAAAACGGGTGGTCTAAGACGGAACGGTTCTGTTTTAGAGAAAAAATGTGACTGTCTCTGGTTAACCCTGGCAGTTGCACTTACCTCTAGACCGGGTAAGGATACTGTGCGATGTTCCTTTGGAACCGCTAAAAGCGATTGGCCTTTGGCCACGCTACGCGAATGCATCTTCACCAGTCAGTACCTGGTCAATCTTGTGCTTTTGGTGAATCACTACAGTAGTCCCAGGGTAAACACATCGACCAATGGTAGCGATTCGGCGTTCGCGAAGCGTGGCCAAAGGCCTCAGCCGCGCCAAAGGCGATCGCATGGTCTTAGGGTGCAATAGCTTCCTGGATACAGACACTGGGTTAGCTCTATGGTTGGGAATTTCTCAATAATTTTAAGACTAGCTCTTGGTAGGTCGGGTGGAGAGAACACACATCGCATTGTTTTCCTGGAGTGCTACCCAGGCAGTTTTACTATTATTTTGCAATTACAAGCAGCCTATATTCCCAGAAATTTGACTAAAATTTCGGTTTTTAGGGCTTGCAGCCTATATTCCCAGAAATCTGACTAAAATTTCGGTTTTAGGTGGAAAGACGGGCTGGTGGATATATTTTAGGTAGCAAAAAAAAGAAAACAACTGAAGGTATATATGCCCCTGATAGCTCGCAAACGCTGTGAGGTTCTTTTCTCCACCCTCACTCAGAACTAGAACACACAGTCAAAATTCAAGCCAAACTGGCGACTATAAAAATTTAGTTTCATCAATTTACATTATATATAGTCAACTTTAGCTTCATTATACTTTCATTTTTTGATGCTTTCGTGACATTTAAGACTAGATAATTTTTAGTTATTGTAAAAAGGAAAGGGAGTCAGTCAACCACACAGAACTTTCTGTATATAAGACTTTCTCCCTGAATGTTGTACAACTACTAATATCTATGTTACCATCTCATAATTTTGGAATTCAAAATCCAGAGTCTCATCAGCTTTTAAGTACTTCAACACCTGTTCCAAATTCCGAAAACACTGGTTTTCCGGTAGCTCCTCTTGTGCGAGGGAGTACTTCTGTAGCTTTAGTTATAGCTTTAACTTTTTTCACAAAAACAGTAATTGAAGCTATTACTAAATTAGTCAAAGAAATTGATAATTAATTAATTACACACCCTACCATGTTTAGGGTTTTGGTAGGGTGTGTTCTTACAGTTTGAAACCCAAGGAACTATCTGGCGTAATGCTGTTGAACTAAGCCGGAGAATCACCCCTCCGACTCGTCTGCAAAACGGAACGATTCTGTTTTAGAGAAAAAATGTGGGTGGTCTAAGGGCGATCGCATCTGTATGGGGTGTGATCGTTTTTTTTGTTTTGCTGTATGCCGGTAAATCACGGTTTAACGGTACAACTAATCCTACGGGCTTTACAGCTTTAGCGTACAATCTTCCCGTTTTTGTACAGTTTTCCGCACTACATTCAAAAAATTTTGAGTATAGATTTAAGTTATCATAGCCATATGAAAGATAATTAAAAAGGGGGCAAGATGAAAGGCTTTAAAAACTTTATTGAAAAACAATTACGAGATGAAGAATTTAAAGATTTTATTAAAGAACAAGCACTAAAACAAATCATCAATCAGATCATCAATAGAGTTTTGGCTACACTAATGGGAATACCACCTATGGCAGTTGCTTTTGGTAGAATGTGGTCTCAAATATTTGGTGGATATTTTGATGATCCTGACTATCAAAGGATGGCAGCAGAAAACAAGAGAAAAGGATTGCTAGATCCCCATTCTGAAGCTAGTAGGCGGGTAAAAACAGGTGAGTATTGGTAAATATACTGCCAGGTTGTCTCAGATAAAAAAAGCTTTGTCGGAGGGGTGACTCTCTGACTTAGTTCAACAGTTCCCCCCTATTCCAAGTCTTCAAATAAGAGTGATTGCCTGATGAAGTAATTTAAATTTGTTAGTAGTATTAGCCTATTGCTGAACTATCTGTCCGTTTACAGTTAATAACAGTAATAATGCGGCACCACCAGCAAGAATACGTGGGGCCCCAGGAACTTCTCCAAAAATGTATCCTTGATGATTTTGAATCTTACCTTCCTCAGAGACACTACCAATGATTTCTCCTTTGAAATTGATGATGCGACCATCTTGGTCTGTTCTACCAAAAATGTAGCCTTCGTGATTCAGTATCTGGGATTGTTGAACCTTTCCAAAAATGTAGCCTTCGTGATTAGTTACCTCTCCATTATCTTCAACTTGTCCATGTATATATCCTTGGTGATCTAGCACTTGGTATGGCATGACTTAATTACTTCTTAGGGTCTAATTGAAACTTAATTACAACTTAAGCGCTAAAGCTGTTGGTATCGCCCTGGAGGAAACAAAACACCACCAGCGGCTC
Organism: Moorena producens PAL-8-15-08-1; assembly: GCF_001767235.1. GTDB lineage: Bacteria > Cyanobacteriota > Cyanobacteriia > Cyanobacteriales > Coleofasciculaceae > Moorena > Moorena producens_A. The sequence goes on along the minus strand of NZ_CP017600.1, from coordinate 27,653 downwards.
CCGCAATTAATCCTTTTGCCGCACCGCATGACAATTGGATTGCTTAAGCCCCTACACAGAATTAATTACCTACTCCCAATCTCTGTAACCCTTACATTGTAACACTTTGAGTTTTGTAAAATGTGTAATTAATTTTGTTTACCTGCTTAATTGATTTTCAGACATCGGCGCTTGATTTTCTTTTAACTACACTTATGGGCTATCAACTTAAAGCGGACACTCTTGTATATGGAAATGAGATGGGGAGTTTTTTGCGATATCCTAGAGAAGTCAGCCCCATGGCACACATACCTGCTCCTGGGGCTGCTTCTGCTCCCATCCCCTCCATCGCAACACACGGAGGGGTTATTTTTGAGGGTTTAATGCGTACGCGCTTCATTTATTTTTTACTAAAAAATTGGGTTCACGGAGCATCGCTATTTTTTCGGAAAAATCAAAGCCCGACCCAAACAGGTTCAATCCAGATCAGTTTTCTCTGCGATCGCCCTTCGCCATAAGGTTGATTTCGATAATGTCCCCGCCTGAAATGGGCGGCTTTTGAGGTGCCAGTTTCAGTCTTTTTCTGGAGCTTGTAATTAGCTCCAATTATTATTGGAGACTGCTCTTTGGGTTTACCGCTGAAGCCTTGGCCTGGTACGTACTTGGGTTGTACAAATAGCTCTGGATGAAACCTCTGTGCAATCAGAATTTGCATCACCAAGTTTCTGATTTTTCGGGAATTTTCTTGGTCTTTTGCCTTGAAAGTTTCAGTATCATGCCAGACCAGAGAGCCATCCCTAATACCCCACGTGACTGCCCAGCTAAAGAATGTATCACCAATACGGTAGTTCCCACTGGCCATAAATTTGAAGTCCATATCGACAGCTTTATCGCTCATGGAAAAAGCTATCCAGTCGATAGGAATTTTCATAGAGCTAACCAATGATCCAATTGGAGGTAGCAGGCAAAAAGCCTCACTATCTTTCCAGGAAATGCCCTCAAACATAGTTTCTGAGACTTCGGTGTTTGAAAAGGCGGTCATTAAGTCTTTGGTGATTGTATAGAGTTTTCCTTGGCCTTCTAGTACCCATCTTAATTGAACAAATGCCGAAGCTAATTCTTGGGTGTACTGATAGGGCTGAAGTTTTTCCATGTGCGCTTCTTTGTATATCTGATAGTTGCGCTTAACGTCTGCATAGATTTCTTTCCATGGCTTGTAGCCTTTAGGGATGTTATATCTAAGTTGTTTCATGGCCGATTTTTTCACTTTTTTAGCGTTCGCGTAGCCTGACCTATAGCCAATCGTACCCACATGACCTAAGAGTGTGATTTGGCAAAGTCAACGTTTCGCTCCGGAAGCGTTCGCAAAGCGTGACCATAGGTCTCAGCTTCCGCACTTGTGCGATCGCATGGTCTTAGGGTGCGATCGCATCTAGTAAAATGATTAACTAAATAACCCCTTACACTCCCCTGGGGTTACTTCTGCTCCCAAACAAAACCCCTCACTCTTTCCGGATCCGAGGGGTTTTGTGCATTCTAGATGTCAAGCTCCCCACTGTGGACCTTCTTTCCAATTCAGCATTAACGGGTATCCGACAAGTTGATTTATCGTTTCTAACCTAATTCTCGATTCCCGATTCCCGATTCCCTATTTCCTCTACATGGATATAAACTGTTCAGTAACCATCCGGCGAACACCCGGTGAACGTTCACCGAACATCCAGCAAAGGTTATGACTCAGGAAATAGACAAAATCCCCGTCAAGGATTTACAGACCAGATACAACATCGGTCGCACCGCCCTTTACGAGCGAATCAAACATGCCAATATCAAGCCCAGTAAAGAGGGGACTCGCTCCTTTATATCTGGTAGACAACTGGAGGAATTGGATCGATTAAATGACTATTTAATGACTGGTCGAACCTTTGAAGATTTTGAGCCACTGTTAACCGAAGAGTTTACCGAAGATAGTCAGGAAACTATCTCCCTGGACAGTTCACCGAACAGTTCACCGAACAGTTCACCGGACGTTCACCGGACAAGTTCTTGGAAGGCAGAACGGGAAGCATTGGAGGTGTTGATTGATGCCATTGCCTCTGGTATTGAGAGAGCCAATATCAACAGAATGAAGCCCCTGAGTCCCATAGAATACATGCAGCAGTTGAAGATGGCTGCCAAAGAACAGTGGTTATTAACCACATCGGAAGTCAGGGAATTGATAAAAGTAAAACCTCACACCAGGAAGGGTGAGGATACGTACAGGAGGGGCTCCTGGTTGTTTGTTAAATCGGGGAAGATTGGGAGAGAAACCGCCTGGCGTGTGGAACAGGAAACAGGGAATGATAACTGATAGCTTAAGCAGGGTAAACGCATCTTGTCAATAAGCACAATAAACCTGGCCTTATTGTGCTTATTGACAATAGCTTTTCCATATATAGTGTTTAGTCATATCAAATCCGGTTAAATAGTTATCGTTAAGCCTGGGCTGCCTGCCACCAATGAAAATGGGTCAGACCACGAATAAAGTCGCACTACTTGAGTAAAACACAACAGCGAGCGCAAACAACACGAGAAACGAATTTATAGGCATTAGTTCAAAGTACTAACGTACCAATATGTTCCGGAATAACTTTTGTCAGTCACTCAGCTGGGCAGTTCAAAGTACAAAAATCACTAGATATAGAAGGCTTTAAAACATCAATAAACTCGATTCTTGTCTGTCCTAAACCAGCTGGATTTTCCCGTTGAACTCCTACTAAAGAAATGGTTTTTTCTGCTAAAGGAATGGTTTCTTCCTCTTGTTCTATAGCTATAGTAAAAATTATCTTTACGCCCCTGATAACCAAACCTCCAACTACATCATCTTTGTCGCTTAGTGGTTCTAGTACTTCTAGATTTTTTAGTGTGATCATTTCCGACTTCTTGATTTACTGTACGAGCATAGTATGACAATGGTTAGTTATTTTTGTGCGTCATTTTGGCCGGTTTTAATTTACTTTATGGCACGCTACGCGATGAGCTTTGCCGCGCCAAAGGCCATCGCACATAGACCATCGAACACGCGCTGCGCTGTGGAAACCAGATAAATACCTTGGCTTCGCATAAATACCTGGCCGATCGGTGTTGCAGTTCCCGGCTGGGTCGGCGCGAGGCATAAATTTTGTCCCTAAAGTACTTAGATCCAATGGCCTCGCGCGACCACAGCCTAGTCGGCCAGGCGGAGTGTGGAGATTTTTTCTACGATTAGACCTCCGTTAGAGAAATTTATTCTAAATTTCCCTAACTCCGTCCTAACCGTACGAAAAAACTCCAGGGGGGGTTTTCCATTAAAAAAATGGAGGGAGAGGAAGAGGGAGAGGTAACGAAGGTGGGTTGGCTCCGGTTTCGTCTTGGGTTGGGGTCAGTCGGCTGGCTTCGGTTGTGTCGTGTGTTGCGCCGGGGCTGGGCACGGGGCTGGTTTCTGGTTTTTGGCCGGGGCGGCTGGTTTTCGCTGGCCGCCCCGGCCAGCCCCTAGTTGTCGGCAAAGTTGTTAAAAAAGCGAGAGCTGTTGGTAGGTTGGCTTACTCAGCCATTCGGGCAGCGGATTTTTCTCTAAAAAAGTTATGTCGATGTCAAAACCATAGTATTTACAGAGAGCTATGGTTCCCCAGGTTCCTGACCCAGAGCCATGAAAGGTTGGTTTTGGTTGTACCCCTTCAGGGCAGGGTTTGTTTGGGAAAGCTAGCAGTTTGTGGCTTCCTGGGTTTTCCAGGCATTGTCTTATCATTCGTGTACTTCGCTCTGCGAAGTGCCACCGTTCTTTCCCCTTCACGTAGTAGGTCGTCACCCTGTGTTTTTTCTCTAAAAAATTTAGGCCTATTCTATCTACCCCAGGGGCGTCCCCGATGTGCCAGGTGTCTGCGGATATGCTGTTTAGCTTTTCTTGGATTACGGAGATATGCTCTGGTCTTATGGTGCGTGGTCCTGTGATGCAGCAATTAATCATGACTTTATTTTCTCTTCACCTTTAACCTCAGTATACCACGGTTAAAGGTGAAAATCAACAAAAAATCAATATTTTTGGGGATTTTACAAAGGTTGCAAAGACTCCGCTCCGGGGGATGCACGGGACTGGTTACTGGTGACGCAAAGTGGTTGATCGGTTTCCCAGCGCCCCGGCACCCCCTGCGCTCCGTTTATTTCCTGTGTATTTTAGTCTTAACCATAGTATACTGAGGATAAAACTAATGCGTGCCAGTGCCATGTCCAGACTGATTCCGTTTTAGAGAAAAATAGTGGTGATTTTCTCTAAAACAGGGACAAGCCCGGTGCAGCCTACCAGCAACACCAAGTAAAGCAAGATAAGTATGAATACTCAAAGCAAAGGATTCAAAATCAATAATCCATTGGGAAAAAACGGCTATGGCACCGGAACTCAAGTTAAGTCTCGGGGGAAGAACATGACGTTCAAATTATTGTTAAGTATTCAGAAGAAGATCCTCCAACACCTGAAGGATGAGGGGATAACCGTTCAGCAGTTCTGCGATCGCATGGTCCTCCTCTACCAGATGTTCGTCATGGGGGAAGAGATAACACCTGAGAAGCTCAAAAAAGCTGGCATGTCCAGTAAGCAATGGGAAAGACTGGTGAAGTATATCCTTTCCCGACTGAAGTTTTCCTAGTGAGCGTTTTTCATAACTATGAGGTTCACAGGATTGTTTCCTCATTCGCACGAAAATCCTTAACAACCCGTTTTATTCCTACTATAATCTGACTAGATTCAAGATAAGACAGCGATCGTATTCATAGAAAACCTTGAACTTTGCCACTATGGACTACACAAAAATCATGGACTACACAGAAATCCTTAAGAAAGCCCTTGATTGGGGTCAAGAGAATCACCCAGAAAGCAATCTTTATCGTCATGCAGCATTCGCTAATTCTGTCGCATATTTAGTGACAGGAGGAAGTGGTGGATACGGTGGTCCATCAATACGAGAGCACTGCGTCTCACATGCTCTCGCTGGTGATGGGTTTAACGTACCCACGGATACTAATATTGGGGTGATGACCGTCCAGTTTCCCGATGGTCGGCTCCCAAGAGGTGGGGAGTGGAGTTTTCAAAAAGCGTGTGAGTTCGCAGAACCCATCTGTTATGGAATTTTACCTGCGATCGCTGTAAAAGTTTATCAAACTGAATATTGTTCCAATGACGATCCAGAGGATTTAAAAGAGATAGAAAATCGACAACGAAATTTGTGAATTAAGTTAGTTATCAGGTATCATTTAAATGCTTCAGGAATATCAATGGTGGGGAAACGATAACGAGCCGTCAGAAAATTTAAAAACTAAAAAACAACTATCAGAGTTAGGATTGGCACCAGTTCAAGCTGTGGGTGTAATTCCTTGTCGAAAATATGATTTATATTTGTATGACATCAATAATCCGGAAAGCGTGCGCTCGAAACGGAAATTATCAGAAAAACAAAAAGCAAACATCAAACAGTTAGCAGAAATCAATAAGGCTAGACATCATCAGAAATGGTGGGAGGAATATTGCGCACGTTTTGAACTTGATAAAAAAAGAGCGATTCAATCTTGTCGAGACTTTTTAAGTAGTGATGATTGGGTGATTTTGGATACTGAAACCACGGGTTTAGAATGTGCTGAAATTGTTGAAATTGCGGTTATAAATCACCAAGCTGAAACGGTTTTAAATACGCTGGTAAAACCTTCGATATCAATCCCTGCTGAAGTTTCCGCAATCCATGGCATTACTGATGAGATGGTAGTTAATGCACCAATGTTGCCGGAAATTTGGCAAGATATAGAGCGGGCGATCGATAATAAAAATTTGCTAATTTATAATGTTGATTTTGATTTATCAATCCTAAACTATTGTCGAAAACATTATAAGCTATCAAGATTTAAATCAGAAATTCAAGCTTATTGTCTGATGGAAATTTATGCTCAGTATTGTGGTGAATGGAGTGATTATTATAAATCATATAAATGGCAGCCGCTTTGTGGGGGACATCGAGCGTTAGATGATTGTTTGGCGGTTTATGAGCTAATTGAAGAGATGGCGGCTGATGACTTCAAAGTTGAAATTCCCTATCCTCAGTATTTATCGGAGGAATTTAAGAATTCCTATAAAAATTGGGAGAAATTGACTGATTGAATCAAGATTAACGATCGCCCCTAACATCAAGAGTAATCTCAGCGGTGATCACCCGGTCTGTCTGAGAGACAATCTTCACCCGTCTCACCCGACCGGAATAGGGCGATCGCACAATACTCAACTCTGCCAGCTCCTTCTCTACCTCCTGAGACTGCTTCACCAAAGATGCCAGCTGGTACTGCTGCCGCTGCAAACTAGTCTGATAAGTCATCATTTCCAAAGAATGCCGGTAAATCTGCTGTTGGTAACGAGTTTTTGCAGCATTTAACCGAGCTATAGCAGAATCGATCGCAATCTGCGTTTTAATTCGTTTTTCCTCTAACCGTTGTCGTCTCTGGATTTTATCTTGGTCGTGGATGACATTGAGATAATCCATCTTGAAACGGAGGGGTGGAGCTGATTGAATTTCCCTTTCGACCAACGCTAAATCATTCCGAGCTTTCGCGATCGCAGCCTCCTCCTCACTAAACGAAGGTGTTGGTGGTTCTTGGATCGGGGGTAACGGTAAACTCATCTGATTGATCGCGATTTGCAGCTGGTTCCGTCTTGCTTCCAGTGTTTTTCGTTGAGCAGTGCGGTCCGAGAGAGTTTGACCTACCTTTACCCTGTCCCACTGCTTCACCTTGATGTCTTCTGGTGCTGTTACCGTCACATTTATTCGGTGGCGCTTTGGCGCAGTGGGCTGAATTTGTGTAACCGGGGTAATGCTATCAGGTACTGGTTCAACCGAAACTTGACTTGGGCTAACTGCAACCAGCACCGCTGCCGTGCCAGCAATACCAAACCCGATTAAATTACTTACCCATTCCATAGTCCTACTGCTGCTGGTGAGATTATCTTTACGCTTAGATTTCCCACAGCATACTGATCAGTCAACTTAGTGATAGCTGTAGTTAGTGGACAATAGTTAAACCTTACTGTCGAGGCGCTCACGCTAACAGTCTGAAGTTGATTAAGCTGTGCAGCTGGTTTCACATCTTCGGGGAAATCCACAGCTACTTGACCATTAACGAAAATCGCAGCACCAGGGTATTGTGCTGCCAGCTGCCGTAATCCAGGAATAGGGTCTTCATCGTCCCAACTCAAAGTCAAGACTGTGGTTTGAGCTGGTTTACCAATATTGGTAGTGAGCTTAGACACAGTAATCTGCTCCCCGGTCTTATAGATACCCCTCCCATCCGTAACAATAAACTCACTTCCAGCAGTGTCGATAATCCAGTAGCGGCCAGACGCATCAGAGCGATCGCTAGCCCAGACACCAGTAATTTCGGCATAGATATGATTAGTGCTAGCGTTCTGGTTGTAAGTGGTAATCGCACCATCTCGAAGTCCAAGACTCTGAGTAACCTTAGTCGTAATCCCGCCACCATTGGCCAACCAGATACCAATGATTAGTAAGGCTGTCGCACAAGCTAGCACCCACAGCTCAGCAGCACCCCCAGTTTTAATCCGTCGTCTGGGGTTGCTCACAGATACAGCCCAAGCAGGCTCAGGCCAGAACAGCTGAACCCCCTGTTTAGTAAAGGTATCTGAGAAACAGGCCAGTAAATGACCCAAAGGAAAAGCGATCGCACCCTTCCAATCCCCTAACCAAAAATGTCCGACAGCCACCGACACAGCAGCAATAGTAGCAGTGGCCAGCAGTGAGTGAGTGATGGTTCGATGTGGGAAATGGTTCTCAATCCAGCTGGAGATAGGGTAAAAAATTTTCCCGATAGTGCTCGTAGTAGTATCAATATCCGGAATCTGGGCACCAACTACAGCCAACCCCAACAGCAATGGGTCAGCAGTTCCCAAGACTAAGCTGGTTCCTGCTGCTGCAATCAAGCTGTGGGTTATGCTCATCATAATTACTGCCCTAACCTCTTTCTTGCACCACGAATCGAACCTAGTTGCTTAAGGGTCATCCCAGCAACCAGGCTAACCCCACCAAATATATAGAGGGACTTATTCCCAGTCCCCATACCGATGAAACGGATGATACCAAAGCTCATCAGAGCAGCAATGATAATAGGCATGATCACCACATATTGAGTATGCTCTGGTTTATGCTGTTTCAATCCAAGTGACTCATTCCTGACCACCTTCTTAGCCACCATCGGGTTACGTCCAGCTAGTGGCTGGAGTTCAGCTAGTCGGGATTCCGAAAGATTCAACCCCTGGCGCTTCGCCTCCGACCGCATCACTTCTCGGATACGCTGATCAGAGGGCATCTCTAGTTCAATTTCCAGCATTTCCAAGAAGATGTCTCTGCCAGGATTTGCCACAGCCAGACAAACTACCCTGACCCCACTAGCCATTAAGTCCTCTAACCAATACCTAATCCCAGTGGTCAGTCGTTTCGCTTCCGGGAAAATCAATAGTGTACTGTCATTACAGTTAGATGCGATCTCCTCCTTCAGCTGATCCATAGTCAGGGGCTTGCCCTCATCATTTTCTGTAGGAATGTGCAGCTGGAAGGCCAGGGCTTGGAAGAACTTTTTCCCACTTCCCTTATATATTGCGATCGCAGCCGAAAATTCCCCCAGCAGCTCCTCATAAAGCCCCTGGGCAAACTCACCCTTACCCACGCCAGCCTCACCAAGAATCAGGAGAGAATGACCAGCTCTAACAGCAGTGCAAGCTCTGTCAAAATCCTTTTCTAGTTCCCGCTTCGATGTTGAACTAACACAGTGTCTGCTATCGAGGCGGGAGTGTATTTTGGGTTAGCTGCTTTCTTGGCATCACTTACTTTTTGTTGCAAATCCTCCGGCAAATCATCCCAATCCATTTTGTCGGCCAAAGCTCTTTTCACCAAGTCAGGCACAGCCATCTCATAAGCTTTAAGTTCAGCTGCTGACCTGATTAGGTCATTTGGATCAAACTGATCAGTCGGGTTTTCCGGCTGAACGTATACATCTCCTTCGATTTCTGAAGTTGTAGCTTCGTTTTCTTTTGCGAGGTTGCTATCATCAACTTTAACAATCGAATTATTAGAGAAGCCACTTCTTTTTCCAGTTTTCTTGACATGGCTTCGCAAAGCACGGACTTGGTCAGCTTCCTCCTGTGTAAGGTAAGCTTTACCTTCTGAATCGGTCTGTGCTTCTATTTTCAAATGGTTCAAGTCCTTGTAGTAAGCGTCTTTTTTAATATTAAGTTCGCTCATCAGCGTTTCGGGGCGAATCGCTCCTTCAGGTGTAGAATTCTGTTTAGACATTTTTTTTTCGCGATTCCATATTATGTACAGTGCTGAGAAAAAAAATCTGAGATGACCCCAGAATTCTGGGGTGCGCTGCTCAATGACAATGGTGATTTTGGCTTGAACAATTGCTGTTACAAGCCTTTATCAATAACCACCATTGGTGAAAAGGTAAATCCCCTGGTTACGAGGGTGTAGTTGTTGTTAACTCTGGGGGAGATAGAGCAGCGAAAAAATTGGTTGAGTTGAGCACCGGGAGATTTTTAATCTAATGTTTCCCCAGTTGTTGAAGCTCGACGGCTGGAGTTTCTGTTCTCAGTTTCTGCCCTAGAGGTTCTTTTTCGGGTACACGGTGTTTTTGTTTTCGGGTATGTGCTGGGAGTTTTGTGGATAGGTGGTGTCGGTTGTGTGCTGAGGGTTGAGGTGTAGGCAGTTGTTTGGGATGGCGTAGCGTCTGCACTATGCGGAGGGTGATATAGATGGTAGGTTCTCGAATGTTGCCGCTTATATGCCGAGGGTCGATGTGTAGGTAGCTGTTTGCTCGGACTCTATCTTGATAGCGTACGCATCGCACCACCCATTTACCTCATTTTCATTGATGCATTAACTCAGCTTCCATCGATGAGAATTTGGAAAAATCTTTAAGTACCGATAATCCCCCAACTCGGCGTTATACACATAGCTTCAACCCAAAACAAACAAATCTTATTTGTACTTCGTTGGCCAGAACAAGGATGCCAACAAGAACACACAAGCTTACACTTTTGGAACGGCTACAAAATGCCTCTGTGGTTAAAATCTTTACCTGGTCATGACGGTCAATTTTTATGCTGCACGCCTCGATACACCCATTTCGTACCATTGAACAGCCTGGGTGTACCCTAGTCAATACAATGTGGGTGCGATCGTCTACAGCGCCTGAACCCATACTGCACAGGAGCTTCAGTGACTTTGATGAAAGCAGGAAAGTATTGCAGTTGCAAGTATTGAATTTGTAAGATAATATGAATACATTACTTTTTACCACTGGCCGTCCCGGTTTAAGACTATATATTTCCCACGCGGAATATATAGGGAATAGAAGCACTGACCTATTTTAGGGTCTGCTCAAGATTACCAATTTGAGTCGGGAGGCCAGCCAGCCAAAAGGTTGGAAAATAAGCACTAAACTTCACATGGATATTAATTCTATGTTCCAACAAAGAACTACTGATATGCCCGCTAGGGCTGCTCCTAAAGCCCTGCGGGAAGGTAAAAAATATGACCAACCCGTCCAGACCATTCCCCCCCAAACCGAATTGCTCATCCTCTGGGCAATCCACAAATCAGACCCAAAAGGAGTCTACGGACTTGATATACAACGGGCATTCAAAGAATGTAGCGGAGGAAACGAGTCCATCTCTCTTGGATCTCTTTATTCGCTTCTTAAGAGAATGCGTAAAAAATGCTACGTCAAGTCCTGTGAAGGCGACTCAATCGGAGGTGGAGCCAAACGACAATATTACTCCCTCACCGAAAGAGGAGAATATGTTGTCAAATACGCAGATGAATTTTTCGCAAGACTACGCAACTGGTCCCCGTAGTGAATCTGCGAATGAAGAGGTGATGCTGCGAGCTTGTAAGACTTCTCTTTTGATTAAATTTGTAACTTACCCCTTGACTGAATTATTGAGCGAGGATGATCAAAGCAAATTTAGCGAAATATTAGTTAAGCGGGATAAGAGGTATCATTCCCCCAAACATCCAAGGTGGCATGTTCATGTATTTGATATTGTTATACTTCTTGATTTAATTCGCCGTTACGTTGGTGATGCGATGGGGATTGTTATTACTATCAAATTTCCAAAATGATGTCTTGCATTATTTTAACTGCAAAATAAAATAATGAAAACCAATTCACTTGTAGAGATTTGGTTTTCATTATTTTTAAGTTTTTCTGCTTAAGTTTCATAGTTACTAAAATGCAACATAGAGGTTGTCGATGACTTTATACGCTCATCTAAGCAGATGCACAAAATTAATTACACATTTTCCAAAACTCAAAGCCTTACGATGTAAGGGGTACAGAGATTGGTAGTAAGAAATTAATTTTGTTTAGGTGCTTATTATTGATAAGCTTATCTAATAGCTGAGGGGGTAACATAAGCCCTGAAAAACTTACTATATAAGGCTTTGATGCCAGTTTTCTTAGCAAAGATAAACTGGCGAATTGACCCTACGAATGATGTTCTAGAAGTTCAAACCCTTATAACTACGTCCAAGGTCAGGCCAAACTAGTATGTATCTTTTTGTAACATATCTGCTGAACATATTACCCAGTAAGGATTTCAGGTTGCATGTCACCCCCTCAGGAAATAGGGAATTAGGAATTGGGAATCGGGGTTGTATCTCACTCGGGGAAAAATCCGGTGTATTCCATTAGGTTAGAACCCGCTATAGTTTTCTGCGATCGCAGGATAGCACTTGGTCATCTTCCTCCATTTCCCTATCAGTATCAACGAATATTTTCTTCTTTTTGTTGATCTTGTTCATTGAATTCTACACATATCTCTGTCCTTGTAACACTACCGTCACTATGTAGGGTAGTTGTAATTGCACAATCACCTTCTACTACAGTTACTGAACATACTGATGTGCTACTACTACAGCTTGACTGAGCTAATGTTTTTACTGGTGTCAGTCCGAGCAAAGAAATAGCGATAGAACTACTAAGTGCAATAGCAGAAAACTTTTTAAACATAAGGAGAGTAACTCTCTATATTTGTTTCAACAAATTAAATGAAGATGATTTTAATTAATAGTTCCCAAACTATAGCAGTTCTAAATGATTCGTGAAATATATTGGCGAAAGCAAAATCTGGAACCCTTGCCCAGCAACTATTCCAGATTTTGCTTATTTTACAAATGATTTAGGATTGCTATATATAGTAATTTTCATAAGTAAATGAGTCCAACCCTTACCCCTGAGTAGGTAGACTTAATTATCCGTAAAATAGCGATTGAGACTCAAAATGCTGAAAACCTCTTAAATAAAGGCTTTTAGCTTCATTTTTCTTTATGCCCATTTACGCGGGAGCTAAGTCCAGGTTTCCGTTTTACAGCTTGGCCTACGGTCAATCGCCACCATTGGTCGATGTGTTTACCCTAGGACTACTGTTAGTAATTTATCAAAACCAGAGGATTGACCCAGTACTGATGCAAGATACTGGGTCAACAGGAGTTCTGGAGGTGCAGCTGCGATCACTACCATTGGTCGATATGTTTACCTTGGGAGTTCTGGAGGTGCAGCTGCGATCGCACTGCCTTTGCGGGGATAAGTGTGGTCGCTTGCTCATATCTTAGATTCCTTGCAGATATGGGATCGAGATCGCTCTTCGCTGCAAAATGCTCTGCGGATCCGAAGAATTAACCCTTGAATCACTGGAAGGCTTTGTTGGCAACGGATTCACGACTTCGATGCCGGGATTCACCCATGGTCGATAATAGACCTCTCCAAAAACTTGAAAGTCTCTCAGTAACTGCTTTTCAGCCCTCAAATTGACCAAGTCAATTTTACGTTAAATTAACGCTATAATAGGCTTTACGAAGCTATTGATGTTAATTTAGCACCAAAAGTATGAGCAGATACAACCTCAATTGTTTCAGGACTTTCAGACGCTTTTATTACTTGTAATACTAAGGCTCCTGTTCTCAATCTTACTAAACCGCATATTGTCAAAATTACCTCAGAATATTTACTAGAATTTAGGCGAAACCTTTCTCCCGCTATTTTAAAAATTTTCACCAATCTAATTACGTGTTCTACAAATATTCTGTTTGAAGAGAATAACTTATTATCTTTCTTTTGCTGTGGAGTTAATTCACCATTCTTTGGCTTTTTGTGGGGAGTTCTTATTTGTTGTTCTCCTAAATAAGCTTTGTCTCCACTCAGTCGCTGTTTATCATCAAATTTTGCTAAACGTTCTCGACAAATATTTATGTCACTTTTGGGGCCAGGTTTGCCGACCACTACGTCCACAATATCTTCCCCTTTTGGCAAGACAATAAATTGGTTTTTAAATGTATGATTTTTCTTCTTACCAGAATAGAAAATTTTTTGCTGATTATAATCTTTTGGTCTTTCTCTGACTTGTTCAGCGCTATCTACTATTAACTCATACTCAGTCAAAGCTTCCCGAATTATCTCCGACTCTTCTTCGCACTTTTTTACTTGTTCTAGTAAAGAAGCTGGTAGAGCTTCTCTGAAAAGAGATTGCCAGTAGTTAAAAGTAGAGTTTGCTGTCGATTCGCTCACCTGAAACTGTAGTCCTAAAAGTTGAAAGTTTATGTGATGTCGTAAGTAGATTAACGTCAAGACTATTTGGTCTTCAATTGATAATTTTTGTGAAGCACCTCCCCCAGGCTTAATTAGCCTGACTTTTTGATTTTGAATTTTTTCTTGATGTTGATGATGTAATAACTTGGCTTGTTCTATCAGTTGAGAGAGTTGTTCATGATTTATTCCTACCAATCGTTTAGTTTGTTTAGGATTTTTTTTAATATAATTCCAAGTGTAGCTCATTTTGAAGTTAATAAAAATTAGTTATATTTTTATTATTATACCATAAATTTATTTTTTGGAGAGGTCTAATTTAAACTTCTTACCTACAAGGATTTGAGTAAGCTGATCGGAGGAAAATTAATAACAATTAACGCTAGCGCTACGTCGTGGTCAAAAATTTAATTAGGTGAATTCTCGCTGTTATGTAGTTGCTCTACTAAAGGACAGTCAACAATTTGGGTTTGTACTTGTTTATTATTTAATTGTTGATTGTCAATAATCGTATTCTGAAATGCCAACAAAGTAGCGGTTGCTGCTCCCCCCCCAAAAATAAATGCTACAAGTATTGGGTTTAAAGTAATTTCAAAGGAAAACTCTGAGTTATTGATTGCCATTTAATTAGATACTTCATTGTTACTAATAAATTGTGGATGGGATAGTATATTTAGCTTTTACTTACTCCATCCACTCATAGCTTATCGTAAAAAAAAAACTTATTAAGTTGAAAATAAATGTTGATCATTCGACTTAAAACTTTTAGTAGCTAATTCACTATTTGATTGATAGTCGAAACTTCGACCATCAACTTTGTGTTCACGCGATATACTAAAAGAAGTGATAAACAAATCTAAATTATATTTGCTAGATAGATGTATGCAAATACAAATAAATTTCTTTATGACTTAGCTTCTCATGACGAGGCTATAAAGCTTACTCAAAATGAGGTGGCTATACTTAAACACTTAAAAGATAAGGATAACTATGGTGCAAAAATAATTGAAGCATTTTGGGATGCTTGTGAGGGGAAAAAATATGTTTCTGGCGGGACTATTTATCCTGCACTTAATAAGTTAGCTGAAAAAGGTTTTTTAGCTAAGTATGAACAAGATTCAGACCTCGATAAAAGGAGGGGTAAAAATAAGTTCATGTATTCGATAACTCCAAAAGGAAGATCTGCATTAAAAGTCTTGGATATCTTTTTTGCTCGTGTTGAGAAATATGAGGAATTATAAGGTTGTTTTTTTTGGAGTTTAAGAGGTTGTTTGAGAAGTCTCATTTGCTACATCCAAGCCCCCTAAATCTCCCAATTCTGGGGGACTTTTACAAGCAATTTGACTCTTGTCTTCCCCCAAAGTTGGGGGTGCAAAATTCAGTTAAAAAAAAACTTGTCAGATATCCTCCAAACCAAAATTCGGGTGAAAATTCTAATATAGAAGGTTAAGTAAAAAGATGACTTTCTTGTTTTTTATACTAAATATACTCTTGCCAAAGTTCATGAAAAATGAAATTATTGGGGATTTGTATGAACTACAAGATATGCTAGAGAATAAAGGGTATGCTAAATTTGTAGTTTTCATTATCCTTTTAAAGATTGGAATAGAGTCTTCTTTGTTTTTGCATTGGGAAATGTTCAAAGATAATATTGATAATTTAATAGATAATTTAATAGATAACTTAATATATCAGTTAAATTATCAGTTAATTGAATCTTCTCGAAATAATCTCTATAAGATAGAGAGCTCCATAGATTTATTTATAATCTTTGAACAGGAGAAAAGGCTTGAGTTTTTAACAAGGTGGGAACTCATAATAATTGCTCTTGAAAAGTTTAAAAGAGTGGTTTTTAGCAAAATTATCCTTAAAATTTTTACAATAGTAAAGTTCGTCAAAATTGTCCTTAAAAAATTGATAACAGTGGGGTTTATGATTACCACAATAATCATAATCTCCATGGATCAATACAGCGAACTCAAGAAAACTCTCCAACCCTCTAAGTACAGGAAAAAGAGAGAGTGCGAAAAGTCAGCCTGATTGTGGATAGAAGGATTTAAAACCAAATGCCGCAAGTAGTCAAATCCGTTCGCGAAATAAGCTCGCTTGCCAACGACCGTGTTTTTTAATAGTAATGGGTTAATACTGGTGTAACCACAAACCCGTTCGCATTGACCAACGAGCGTGCTAGTGTCAGCAGGGCAAAAAGTTTGCGTAAACGCTCAGGTTCAGTAAAGTGAATGGACTCAATGGCATTTACCTCGGGTTTTAAAAATGCCTTCATAGGGTTTCAATGCCCCAACGCAAGGTAAACGTCAGTGACTAGATGCGCTTGTTGCCGGGGGTGCAATCACGACTCTTTACTGGCCATCATCAAGCCGCTTGGCTTCAACTGAAACTGGGTAGCCCCAAACACGACAAACCCCCTTGAGTTGTTGGGATTCACCTGGCATGCTTATGGGCAAAAACCACTTTGGCTGCCAGGGACGTTCCTGAGCGTTCAATCTTATCAGTGGCTCGGATTCGGATACGATAGGTGCTTATACTCTAGCGTAAAGTTGTAGACTAAAACTTACAGCATTTAAACTCTACTTCCAGTGACAAAGGAGAATAAACAAAATGGCAATAATAGAAGTAAAAGACCTTCAATTAAGTGAACCTGGACTTGTTGATGTAAATTCAGGAAAAATTTTTGGAGGGAGGTGCTCAGTGACTATAACCCAAGATGGTGTTACAGCCACACTTACGGGCAGGATCTGCCGGGAGTACGTTCGGAATCAACTCATGAATTAATACTTTTCAATCAAAACCTCCAGTGTTGTAATCTTTCTCAAGGAAACGAATCAATGGAAGCGGTTTAGATTGAACTGAAGATACTCATGTTTTATGGGTACTGACCCCGTCATAGGAAATCCTATAACGGGGTATTTTGATTATTGTGATCGAGATATCGAGGTTCGACCCTACTTATGTGCCCGCCCGGGCACATAAGTAGATATACTTGTGGCTAAAGCTAACATAAATTGAGTGAACTCGCCCTCTACTTACTACCAACAAAAGGCGTAATTCCTAATAATTTGTAATACTGCTAAGTCCGATTTTGGGAATTAAGACGTCTTTTTATTATCTTTTTTCATTCTGTTAGAAAATAACAAAAAGACGACGGCACTTAATATTAGTTGTAATCTGTTAATTCTTGTGTTGGAGCCAGGTTGAGCGACCAATTGGTCGATGTCTGTGACGGGAACTGTGTTGGTACTTCGCGCGGAGCACCTGTCTGCGATAGAAGGTTGCACCACCGCCTGGTGGTGTTGCCCACAATGTGGGTGGTACACAGTATTGTGTACATTTTTCCTTCCGCAGTAAGGCGATCACGGGGTTAGGTTTTCTGGAGATTAGCTATTTTCCTGGCAATGCAAGGATCACTTAGAATGCATAAACCCAACTGTCCCAACAAACACGGAAGGAACAAAACAGTTTCCTCCCCCGATGATTGATTCAATTAGGTCTGCATATGCCCTGATACCTCCCTCAAAGTCTACCCTTTTCAGGACTGCATCAATACCATCGTTAAAGTACTCGTTGATTCCTTGGTCAAGCATGTACTTGTGCTTACTCCTGCTCCTGCGGCAGGAACCTAATAGTTCTGGTGCTTTCCGAGCGAAGAACAGTTGATCGAATCCATTGGTGCGATCGCTTCTAATCAACTCCCCATCAACCAGCTTCACGATTTCAACCTGAAAAGATTCGTTAGTCTGCGTGGCAAGAATTCCCGGATACTCCTCAACGACTGAGGTAGATACATAGACGCATGTCCCCTTCTCTAGCAGACCTCGAACAGACTCCTCTGGGAAAAAGTTAACGAAGTAGATGGTATCCCACTCCTCTAGTTTTAGTTTCTTTCGGTACTTCAGCAGTTGGCAGTCATCGCTTGGGCTGTTCGTCCCGTGAAGGTAGGTTACAGCGATCGCTCCTACGGCTGGATTACTGCAAGACAGTAGTGATGGTATCTTTTGGTAACAGATGTAACGCATGGCAAAATCGATAATATCTAAGTCCTGCGATCGCTCTCTCCAGAACCAAGAGAGCGATCGCTTCTTCATGTTTCCGAATTAATGGGGACAAATCAACCTGCATGTTTCTAGGTTTGGCTGCGCTTGCGTCAAGACTCGGTACAGCAATATTTTCAGCGTCTTGTTGTATTTTCCCAAGCCAGTAATGTATGTTGCTTCCTAGTCTACCTTGTTTTCCGGAAAACAAGGTAGACTTATGGTACATGTCCAGTACTTTTGAGGTACTTTAACCATGCGATTAGTAACACCCAAGGAAGCCTGCCGAATCTTGGAAGTTCCCATGACAATGCTTGAAAAGATGGAGCAGACAGGGTTGATCAAAATGCGCAAAACTCAAAACGGGGTTCGGAGATTTGACCTTGATTCGCTGCCAGGGAGTCTCAAAAAGTTGGTCAATCCTGAAAGACTTCCGGAAAACAAGAGGGGAAGCGGTCTTGTCAAACCAAAAGAAGCAGCTATAGCCTTAGGGGTGACTGATCGGACATTAAGGAACTGGGAGGCTGCTGGCAAAATCCAGTCCACCAAGACTGGCAATGGCCGGAAGTTGTACGACCTTGATTCGGTAGTCTACGAGTACTAGATTATCGTTTTCCGGAAGGCAATCAGGCAATTGATAGTGAGTTGCGCAGACCTCTATCTCATAATTGTCAAGCGCTACAGCAAAAATAACCTTTTAACAAGATTTCACGTTTTCCGGAATACGTGGGTCTTCGCCCCTCCTCCTAAAACCCCAACTTCTGCACCGCCCTACGCTTAACCTCCTCACCCCGCCGGTCGTACTTAGCCGTAGTCACAGGGGAAGCATGGCCAGCTAACTTCTGGACGGTCACGATATCAATCCCAGCATCCAGTAAATCAGAGCAGAAGGTTCTGCGAAAGTCATGGGGAGAAAAGGACTCGACCCCAGCCTCTTTCGCCCGTTTCTGCAAAATCAACAACACGGCCTGGGGCGTCATAGTTCTGTACTGTATCTGCCCACCTTTGAATATTGGGCACAACAGCGCTCCTGGTTGGCGACCTCTGACACTCAACCAATCATTTACAAACGCGATCGCACCTTCGGGTAAATAAACAGTCCTATCCTTCCCTCCCTTACCCTGGCGCACTTCCAATGCACCACTATCACCATCAAAATCCCGCACTTCCAGCTTGACCACCTCTGCCCGTCGCAGTCCCGTACCCCGTAGGATGCCAATTAGGGCTATATCCCTAACTCCTTGGTTGGTTGTGTCAGAGGCACACACCTTAATGAGTGCTGTAATTTCTGCTTGAGTTAACGCCCGACCTCTGGGTAAGGGATGATTCTTAATCCTGGGTAAATCCACCGCTGCCTCGTAATCTTCTGCATTCATCAGTTTTAACTTCTTTGCCACCGTTAATACTCCCCTGAGCGCTGCCATCTTTTTTTGAACTGTGGCCGGGGCATTGATTTCCAATAATGCGGCTTGGACTGCGGCAGTGTGCTGATAGGTGAGGGCTGCCCAGTTAAGGGTGTCTGCATCGCATTCGTTATTGGTGAGTAGGGATGCGATCGCATCTAAAGATTGCCTCATTGTTGGCTGTGACCCAGGACTCAAACTGTTCAGATAGACCCGTGCTGGATGCCCAGTCAAAGGTAGAGCTGTGGTGAGAGAGAGCGGTGTGGTAGTGAGGGTCACGCGCGATGTGCTTATTAGAAGGGGTGTTCTAAGAAGTCATTATCACATGGAATGACTCACAGTTTGTATTACACTATTGACACTTTGTAGTATAATATGTAGTATAGATACAACAGAGTAATACAGGCCAGAAACCTGCTTGCTCCGAAGCACCTTGAAAACTTCAGAGAATGCAAAATCTATGGGTCGGCTCACCTATTGGAGAAGGTAACTGTCTGTAAAACAGCGGCATTTGCATTGTTGGTTCAAATCCAACTCGACCCATCTTGCCCCTGTGATGCAATTGGGAGACATGACCCACTTAAAACGGGTTTTTTGCAGGTTCAAATCCTGTCAGGGGTATTGCGGGGATGGAGCAAAAGTGGCTCATAGGTCTCATAAGCCTGAAATCAGTGAGTGCAATTCTCACCCCCGCCACCAACTTTAATGTTGTCGCCTAGTCACGGGTTATAGCAATCTTCTGAGCCAGCTTCAACCAACTTGTTGCTGCTCCAAACTATTAAGGATGTCATCGATCATGCCCATCCCATGTTTAGCCACCAGTGCTTCCAATATCACCCGGACTTGGTTAGGGGAAAAATGCTCAGCAAAATGCTCAGCATTATTGATCACGACTGTAGCAATATCCTCTATATATACGTCTGTCTCTGATTCAGGCGAGAGTTCGATAGTGAAAAACTCTTCACTTTCATCAAGCACTGGTGCTGGGTTGTGGGGTACCTCAGGGGGGACATCAGGGGGTACTTGTGAGTCCTTTCTATTAAGTACTGGTGCAGCCACCTGTTCTACCTCTTGTTTACTCTTTGGTGGTGGGGTAGGAGCAGGAGCGGGTTCGTTACTCTTTGGTGCTGGAGTAGGAACCTGAGCGGGTTCGTTACTCTTTGGTGCTGGAGTAGGGTTTGGATTGGGTAAATCAGTTTGCTGTACTTTATCTGGATGGATGTGTTGTGGAGTATCGTTATCCCAATTTACCAGCAGCCCCAGTTTTTTATCTTTGCCGCTGACTGTCCCAAGTTTGCCCGGTGATGCCCAATCGGGTAGATTTTTGTCTTCTATTACTTCAACGCGATCGCCCTCTGTGAACTGCGCAATTTTCGCGGTTAGTTCTAGTTCTAAATAAATATTATCTACTGTCCTAGCACTCACACCAACGTGTTCAGCGATTCGGCGGTTAGTCCAATCTAGACCTTTTCGCTTACCGCCTTGGCTACGGGGAATGGCATCTAATGATCCAAACTCTTCAATCAATGTCTGGAACATCATCTCAACCGCCCGCCGCTTATCAGCATTGGTGCGGTGTAAGGTCGGGCGCTGGTTGGAAGAGCAGCTGTAGCGGATAGTATCAATCAAGCTTCCGATGCGGACTTCACACAGAATCTGCTGCTCGGCTAGTGCTGCTGCTTTGATTCGGTGGTGTCCATCACCTGGACGCTTAGTTTTACCATCATCGAAAATCACTGGGGGGTCGTGTTGCCAGTCCCAACGATCCTCTTCCATTTCTAAGGAATATCGTGCGATCGCTTTCTCATCAGTCGCTGTCCGTGATTGAGTGCCATGTTCTAGCTCTATTGAGTTTGGGTCAAGCCATTGATAAGTTACTTCTGATTGAGCTGTACTACTTACCTCTAGCTCAGCTGAATCATCTGAGTCAGCTTTCTCGTTAACTGGTGATTCAACTTGCTCAGATGACTTAGTTTCTTCGTTAACTGATGTAATTTTCTCCAACTGGTCCCGCTTGAACCATTTGATACCCTGGGACAGGTTAACGCAGATCCTAGCCTTCTGATAGGATGTGCTAGGTTTCTCATTGGCAACTACGCCAGTCTGCCCCTTGTACCTTCCGTCAAGGATTTGAACTTCATCCCCGGTGACGAAAAAAATTTCAAGTTGGGATACCATTTGATCGCTCTGTGATTTCCTTTAACGCCGGCTACCCTTCCTCCACTCCCATGGAGGAACAGATTTGCCAGCCCAAACACCAATTCTAGCCGACTGTGCTCGTCGTTGAGTAGAAACAATGGCATCCCAATTTGGACAATCCGATTTATAAGCTTCGTACCCCCAAACCATACCATCCGAAGATTGGATAGATTGAACTAATGACCAGTCGTCTCCCCGATTTACCCAAAGCTCAGCCACAGTACGGCCATATCGGTCAGTGGTGATAGCATCCACTTTGACTTTCATTCTGCCATCTTCTAAGACTTTCCTCAGATGATCTCGGCTTTCGATGCCGAGAAGTTGAGCCTTCTCGGGGGCGTCAACACAGGCAAATCTGATCTTCTTCTCTTCGGAGTCGCATATGACTCTGATAGTGTCCCCATCATAAACTGAACCTGGTTTGACACTACACGTAGGTAAATGAGCTATTGATTTATATATTATTGGATAACTTTTACTAGTACTTGGAGACTTTTTCTGGGTGATCACTGACATTATCAACAGTACGATAATCAGGATAACTGTGGCGATCTCAGAATAAATAACAATTCGCTTTTTGCTCATCTAACTGACGGAGATGTGAAGTACACACCTATTCTTCCCTGTTTCCAATTGACAACAAAAACACAATTTAAAAAAGGCCACTGAAGCCCCCCTTGCTGCTGAAACAGCAGACAACGAACTAGTTAATTTTCGACTGTTCTGAGCCATCCTACCTTTCCTATAGGTGGATTGTTCCCCGTGTTTTCGATTGATTCCAGTTCTCAATAAGGAAAGCACGGCACTTAGATCAAATCACGAGGGGATTAGTTGATGCGAGCATTCAATCCCCTCGTGATTTACTTTTTCATGATTTGAAACCACTCCCCCGTGATTTGTTTCAATCTTGAACGTTTTTGGTCAAGTAATTCAGTCCTAGCTTAACTCTTCTGGTAAAACTTTCTATTTGACTAGACCCCCAAATAGACTCAAGATCTAAGTTCCAGTTGCTGGCCTCGTGAGCCTCATCATGACACCCTTCACACAAGGGAACCATATTATCTCCTACCTGATCTTCTTCCCCTAAATAAGAAAGACGGTGAACCTCAATATCTTCCGTTCTTTTCTGACAGAGGCAGCAACGAAAATCAGTCAATAAACGAGTTTCATACTCTTTCTCTTCTCTGCTTGGGTACGAATATCGACCATCATACTTGAAAAACTCCTCCCCTCTATTTTTGGAGTATTTATTGGCTAGTTCAGTGTTATCCTGCTCCAGTCGAGTCGAAAGAATCTCAATGAAGCGACGTTTCAAATCTGAAGTAGGTAGAGGAGGAAACTGTTTCTCAGAGAAAGTCCATAAGTCAGGGCTACCGGTATCGTCTAGGTCTTTCAGCAGTTGATCTATTTTTGACGTTTTTTTTTGAGCCGAAAGGTCTACTGGAGTACTAAGTTTTGATCCTTCCTCAGAAAACCCTAGATCAGCCTTGCTTCCAGTGGGATACCAGATTCCATTAAATTGCATAATCCTTGGATCTCCTAAACCCATAGGAGGCTTCGAGCATTCTTTTTCAAAATTGTTAACTATGTCTCGCCTAGTCTGATCGTCATGAGTTATCCATTGGTCTCTATCCTCCGCATAAACTTTTTCTCCTGGGGCTATTGTCATATAGTTAAGTCTCATCGATTTGAACAGCGGGAGTAAGTCCTGTACCATTGTTCCAGCTTTTAATCCTTGGTTTAGCGCGTGGATAGACTGACGTCCTTTGCCTCCCGTTGAAATAAGATCCCCAATCATGGCTATTAGATAACTGCGGAACTCAGACTGTTCTTTGGCGTAATTATGTTTTTTCAAGAACGTAACATTTGCCTCGTCAATTATTAGAAATTTGTCATCTTCGCATGCATCATATTCTTGAAGTAATTCAAAAGCTTCCTTTATCACAGCTTTAGCTTGCTGGGGGTTTACTATTTTTCTTAGGTCAGCTCTGACGCAGGTTGAATGATTCTCCCAGACTCTTCCTTTGTCCTGTCTCTTAGAGGCTAGATTCAAATAGAAGACTCTCACCCCTTTCTTAGTCAACAACAGACTTAACCAGTAATAAAGCTCAGTTTTTCCAGTTCCTTGACCTGCGATCGTGAAAGTGCAATGATGCCACTCCTTAGCCATGGATTGGTAACCAGTAAAACCATATCTTGGGGGATTCTCTTCTGCTGTGTTTACTGAGACAACAGGAGACTCATCACACCGTTGTTCAGTCCCTTCAATAAAAAGCTCTCGTTGCTTCTCTGGAGTTAAGTAATCGTTTTCTATTTCTCTTACTCTCTTTATTGGTCTATTATTCATAGACTCGATTTCTGCTTCAACAAATTTAAGGTTGTGACATCTTCTTGCCTCAAAGTATTGATAATACTTCGACTGCTTCTTTCTGGAGTAAATACTATCTATGACCTGCTGATATTTCTTGGCTCTGCCGCTTATTGGTAGTTGCTCTAACTCCTCACATAGCTCATCAAAATAGATATTAATGAACTTAGCTTCTATCTGTTCCCTCTGATTTAGGTATGAAATATCTTCTTCGTAGTCCTTGTTTAATGACACAAAGTCAGTTTCATCTGATTCTTCGTCCTTGCTTAATCCTCCGAGTGTTCTTCGACTAGGAAGCATTCGGAATTTCCCAGTGGAAGCGTAATCCCCATAAACTGCTATGATATACCCCATTAACGATGTAGCGGTTATTATTTGTCCTCCAGGTATTGACATAGCAGAAAAATAAGAAGCCGCAGCCAAAACTCCTCCGTACATTTTAGATAAATCGCACAACCCCCTTTCTTTCATTGCCTTTTTACCAAGTAAAGAAATTCGATCTGTAACGTAAGCTTCTACATCAACAATCTCTTCAAATTTTCTAGCGTTCCCTTCGTTAAACATGAGATTATAATGGATATGGATCAAGTTGCCGACAATCGGAAGTGGAGTACATTGAAGTCAGCTGTCTGCCTTCAATGCACTTTAGTTAGGAGATTTTTTAATCGGTAACACTCTTGTGGCTACTAATGGCTTTCTCCATGTTTTCCCTGGAGATGATGGCTAATGCCATTCCAGTCTCAGCTCCAAAAACACTGGCCACGTTATACAAGAACACGGCCAGTTTCTGATAAGTACCAAGTCCAGTTAGCGGCCTAGATCCTAAAGTGAACATTATTTCCACCACATAAGCTGCCAACCCAATACGGGTAAGGATTATTTTTTGAGTTTTAGATAACTTGCTAACTTTGGGGACTAAGTTGGCAACAAAAGCTAAGGATTGAATCCAATCTACCGCTAAAGAGATTCCCGTGGAAAATAACAGCTGAAAAGATAACCAAAAACTCAGCTTGCGATACTGAACAGGTTCAATCCAAGACGTCTCAAAGAACGGAAGTAGAGGGATTCCTGTTATCTGCTGGTAATAGGTGTCAGCAGAAATGATAAGCCCAGCGATCGCGCAAAAACCTCCCAATAGCAAACAACCGTTGGGACTTAATAAGTTTTCCGCTGTCGTGACAATGAACAGACCAACAGACCCAAGTCCTTTGAATATCCAGCGGTTGACTCGGATTATGTGGCGCGCAAGAAAAGGAGTATCATTGTTAATTTTTTCCGATTTCTCCAAATAGCTTAAGCGGCTAGCGGAAGATTGTACTCGTCTGATTTGTCTAGGCACTGTTTTGACTCCTTAATTAACCGTGTTCTTGGCACATGGACTTGGCATAACTAGCGACGGCTGGATCCTTGGATCCTAAGAAGTAGAACCGGCCATCTTTTCCAGGGGAATCAGAAGACAAAGAGACCCCTACGCATAAATGGCTGGAGTCTAAGACCACTGCAATCCCATCTGGGGAGTTGTTTCCTAGGTTGTTCAACCATTGGCGATCAAACATTGAGGGAAAGACTGGATCAGCCGAGTTATATTTGTATCTGTTAAGTGCCCACTTCTTAGATGGCCGAACCATTTGATTCTGAGCACGAACATCAGCAAAGGCTTTTTCTTCTTTTACTTTTGCTGACTTGATGGCGTAAGCCTGTTTAGTTTTAGAGATTCGTTCATGTTGAGCCAAATCTTTTTGTCCACTAGTCCAAACGCTGCTAGCTAAGAACAAAGAACCGACGCTAGTACAGGTAATAGATGCCAAATAGAATTTATTGATCATTTCTACCTCCTAAACAGGAAAACCCGGCGGGTGCCGGGTCGTGATGAATTAGACAATTTCTGCTTCTAAATCGTCTAGGTAAGCTGTAGCTTCAGCGATCGCATTTCGGTTCCGACGGTCAGCCTGTACCTGTTGCGTCAAAGTAGTTTTGCTCAGCTTTCGACATTTCTGATTAACTCGTCGCTGCTTAAGGGTTACATTGTGGCGGTCAACATTCGACTCTACACCTTCTATGTGAAACTCAAGCCCTTTTTCTGTGATAGCATCAGCAACTTCTGCACCCTCTTCACGGGACTGCTGCTCTACTTCCATTAACTCGTTGTAGAAGGTGACGTTATTTTGGTTTGTCCTTCTGACAAAGGCTTCCCTTCGGGCTGCGTCAGTTGCATCAGCAAGCTGAATACCATCCATGATGGCGTTGTCAATTCGGTTGACCATCACCTTTAAAGGGAAATTATCCACTCCAGCTAGATGCAGCTCTTCTTGAACAAAGGTCATCGCCTCATCTTTTACCTCTTGATGAGTAAGAGACCCACCTTTGTCCTGAGTAGAGTTGGAGGCAGCGATCGCTTTATTGATGCCTTTATTTACCGCAGTTAGCCCTTTGTCTGCTTTGAGTACTAGGTTGTAATCAATCTTGTCATCAGATGGATCGATATTGTACTGCTTGCATACTGCCAAGACAGTTTCCCGTGCTTGTTCTTCTGTTACCCCTTGTCCGGTGGCAAGATCTTCAATGGCTTCAGCAATTGTGATTACTGACATAATTCAAACTCCTTAATAATGGCGATGTCGCTTCAAATACTTAGACAATTGAACATCAAAATCTTCTTTTGGAAACATCTCTAACATGCGACCCAACAGCGGGATAGCTGCATCGTAGGTCGTTACAACTAGCATGATTTGAGATATCAACCAGAAGATAAAGACTTGGTGGACACTTAGTCCTCTTAGTCTTTTTCTAGGGCGCTTATTGTTCTTGGAGTAAAACTCTCCGCTAATAATTACTGCATGCTCGTGAGGGGCTGGGTCTATCACTTGAGTTTGCCAATCATAGATAGTTTGACGACAAACATCGAGCAAATTCGCCACCTCAGTTCTTGTCATCTTCCGAAGAGGATTGTTCGAGAAGAAATTGGAGTAAATTTGAGCCGTTATGTCTAGTCCACTCTTGTACGGTTGAGTAGTCATAACAGCGAGAGTGACTACCGGGTTTGCGACGTAAGTCTCAGTATGGTATGTTATATTTTTAGCTGGCATGTCACTTTTACGAGGTAACAACTTACTTAAGAGAAGATGCCCTTGCCAGGAAATCAAGCCTAAAAGACCTCTTTTGGTGCTCAAACAGGCTCATTTTTTCTCTTATGTAGGGCGGAACCTTACATAAAGAGCACTTAGGCGAAAACTTGAATCTTATGCAGGGCAAAATCAGAAATGAATCAAAGAACAACAGTACGTGTTCCTTTAGTGCCACTAGTTAATAGATTTTTTCAAGTTTTCCTGAAGCTTATGTCTACCCGACATAAGAGTTTTGTAGGTAGACATAAGCACTTTTTCGCCTTTTGTCTGCCCGACATAGGCGTTATGTAGGGCTACAGAAGAAATCAAATAGTAAAAGAAAGTCAAGTTAGCGGTAGAGCCAAAGTTCGTTACTCTATCGGCGCTAAAGATTTCCAATACATAAATGACGGATTATCAGGACTGTTGCCATAGCGCAGCTAATGTCACGCAGCAGTAGGAGCATTGATAACCTCATTGCCTTTACGATCCTTTTTTTGTCTAGGTGCTGTGGTGGCCTAGAAACAGTAATAATGAGTCTAGGCCAGTTGATTCTGGGTCTACTAAAGCGGGCACGCGATTTGGAGGTCTTTGTGCTCGCTTTTTCATCCATGTACCAATAATAGCGTGGAATTTAAAAAGTGTCAACTACTTTGGACAAAATTTGTCAAGCCGACTATACTTTGTAAGAAGTAGTGTATAGTAATTTAATGCTAGATATGAGCAGTGTCGAGGTTCATAGCTCAAAAACAGTAACAATCAAGAATCTCCCTCAAACCATGAAAAAACTGAGGAAAGGGGTAAAGGGAGGTGTATCAAAATTATCTAAAATAGCAGGAATATCCAGGTCTGCCTGGTACTTGATTGAGTCTGGACAGGCCACCTCTATAGAGGAGGAAAC